>JAQXAR010000026.1 GCA_029252805.1 Rickettsiales bacterium | reverse complement strand
GAGCATTTTAATCTGTTCTTGAAAGAATGTGAGTGGAGGTTTAATATGGGCACACCAAGTGACTTACTGGCAGACCTGAAAAAGTTGCTCAAAGAATATTATTAGGTGTCAGCCCCTATAAAAATCAATAGCTTGAAATATATCTTTAAAATTTTACCCCACATATTCACCCCATATTTTATAATTCTAGAAGCGTGTTTCAGGGGGGGTAGCCCCCTGTGGTGTCCTGTTAGATTATCACATGGAATAGAATAAATTGTTGTATAATAGACTCTTAGGTGGTTTCTTCCGATATGCCAAGCTCAAGCACCCCTAAGCCATAGCGTTGGAGTGTTCTAGGAGAGCTTCCCAACGCTTCTCTAGAGCTTCCCATAGAGGGCTTTCAGGGTTCTTCTTACGTCTGTCACCACCATTGAGGTAATCTAGGGTAGCCTTGCTTCTATGTATGAGCTGGTAGGGGCAGGAGTGCGCGCTTTAGACGGATAATTCGTCATTTTTTGCACAAGAATCGACATTTTTTGCCATTTGTTAAGGTTTCCGTCATCAAACATTAACAAAGAGTTAATATAATAGTCGGTAGTAATAACACGTTATGTCGCCCGGTTTGTGTGGGTTAAACGCGCCCAAGCCCGGCGACATGCCACGAGTTTCTCTTGAGACCTCTTGTACATTTATTTTTTTTGTTCCAGAACTCTGCGCTCCTTTTCTTGATAAGATTGGTTCCCATTTTTGATTCATGTATTCTTCGGATGCACATGTACGGTTAATAGAGAAAAGAAAAAACGAGACACTAATCTCTCGTTCGTTTTCAATTTATCACGTGGTACGGAATTGCAATCAGCAATCACCGCCACCTAACCATTAAATATTCAGTAAAATGAAGCATTTACTATTAATCATCCTTGTCGGATTTTTTGCGATCAATATGAACGCACAAACGGAAAAAAATTACAAAGTACCACAAAACGTCCTTGCAGAGGTACTTGCTGTCGGACTTCCCGTAAATGCCAATGGTGTTTATGATTGGGGAAATCGGACTGCAGGAACCAAAGCGTGGACGAGCAACCAAAAAAACCTGCATGGGGTAGTGTTGGGATGGTCAAATGCTAAGGCAGCCTTGCAAGTTGCTAAAGCACAAAAAAATGTTGATGCAGAAACTATTGATAATCTTACGCGTGAAGTGGCATTCTTGAGCCAGAAAGCTCAGGACATCAATATTGATATAACCCTGAAGTCTTCAGCAGAAGAAATTGGAGACGACTTCAAGTTTTTCGCCAAAGGCACAAAAGTTTATGAAGGTTATGGTATGTCTGCTCCACTTGAGGAAGCTATTAAAGCTCAACTTCAGTTAGACATTCAACAACCAGGAGCTGTTCAAACAGCAAACCTCACCGTCCGTCCTTTGGAGGATGGTGGTGTAAGCGTGAACTTTACTTCAGTTGGAGGCCCTAAAAAGGCAATTTCTCCAGCGGAATTAAGTGCATCAGTCGTGGCATTGCGCCCGACTTACTTACCGGGGAAATTCGTTTTGTCGGCAGGTATTACTGGGGGTACGCATAAGTTCAGAACTTTCAATTCAGAGTTTACAGCTTTGACGATTGGGCTTGAACGCTTACCTTCCACCAATATTTGGAAGGATGCTATGCACACAAAGCGCGCCATTGACTGGTGGGCTGCTGCTGAAGGTTCAATTCTTTTAGATGTAGATAGAGTGCGTACAGGAGGAATTAACCATCTCGATGAAGGGAAGGCGCTTCAAACTGCCATTTTTAGTGGAGGGTTAAGCCTTCCTTTTGAATTGGAAGATGACGGCGATGTCCGTATGACCTTGATCGGTTTAGGTGGTTTAACGGCTGCTGTTGATTTTGTCTCTTCCAACACGGCAGGTGTCGGAGTTTCCTTAGGAGGTAACTTTAACATCGAGTGGGGGAAGAATTTCTGCCACCGATTTGGGTTCACTTTTCAAGGTGTCCCAGTAGGCGCAAGCTCTGGCGACCAAGACAGCCCCTTTAGAGGGTGGAATATGGACGCTTATTTTGCTACGGGGAAGTGGTATGTCGGTGGTTCAATTGAAGGCTACCGGTTTACCCAAGAGTATTCGTATGCAACACAGAGTGAAGGCGAACAACTTTTTACTCAAGGGGTTGTTAAAGTCGGTTTTACTTTCTAAGGTTCTAAATTATTTCCGTATTTTTTTTAAAAGTTTTATCCTCCATGCACTTAGCGCATGGGGGATAACTCTTTTCTGGGCCTAAAATTTGCCTTAACTGCCTTTTGCGGGAGTGCTCTAAGCATCCACCTCGGCTTTTAGGGCGTTTTCTACGATGAAGTCGCGGCGGGGTTCTACGACATCGCCCATTAGGGTTGAGAAAATCTCATCCGCTTGTTCGGCATGCCCGATCGTCACTTGTAGTAGGGTGCGCGTATCAGGGTCGAGCGTGGTTTCCCATAGCTGTTCCGGATTCATTTCACCTAGACCTTTAAAGCGTTGGATGCTGATGCCTTTACCGGCCTGATCCATCAAGGCTTTGAAGAAGCCACCCGGCGTCGTGCCTTTAATTTCAGCGGCTTTGCGCGTGTAGATAACTTCGCCTGTCGCGAATAACTCCGCAGCGGCGACACTTTTTTGTGCGATGAAGCGACCTTCGCGGCTACCGAAGAGTTTTTCGTCAATCACGTGACGCTCTTCCACACCGCGGCGCATGCGCGAAATATGATAGCCAAAATCCTCACCTACAACAGACCAGCCGCCGCCATCCTCTTCAGAGGCTAAGCGGTTCATCGTTTCGGCGAGGGCGGTTGCTTTAGCACTATCGCCTAATTCACCATTGAAGAGATCAACAATCACCGCTGCTTCCAGAATATGTTGCGGAATACGGCGGCCCATAATTTCTAAACGCTCTGTAATTTCGCAAAGGGCTTCAAGCTTGCCGCGTAGGGTTTCGCCTTCCACCACAGAACCATCGCCGAGCGTGACTTTACCTTCGTCAAGTAAGCCATTGATGAGGTGCGTTTGCAGTGCTTCATCATCTTTCAAATAGGTGTCGTTATTACCGCGACGGATTTTATAAAGCGGTGGTTGCGCAATATAAAGGAAGCCTGCCTCAATCAGCGGCAACATTTGGCGGTAGAAGAACGTGAGCAGGAGTGTCCGGATGTGAGAACCATCCACGTCCGCATCGGTCATGATAATAATTTTGTGGTAACGCGCTTTGTTGGCGTCAAAATCATCCACTCCAATGCTGGTACCGATTGCGGTAATTAGCGTGCCGATTTCTTGTGAGCCGAGCATACGATCAAAGCGTGCGCGTTCCACATTCAGAATTTTACCTTTAAGCGGCAGAATAGCCTGAGATTTACGCGAACGACCTTGTTTGGCCGAGCCACCCGCTGAGTCACCCTCCACAATGAAGAGTTCAGATTTAGCGGGGTCTTTTTCTTGGCAATCGGCCAATTTACCCGGCAGAGAAGATATCTCTAACGACGATTTGCGTCGTGTCAGATCGCGTGCTTTACGCGCGGCTTCACGGGCAGATGACGCTTCGACGATCTTCATGATGATCATCTTGGCGTCTTTAGGATGCTCTTCAAACCATTGCTGGAACTTATCGTAAGCGATGCCTTCAACCGCAGGGCGAACCTCAGATGAAACGAGTTTGTCTTTGGTTTGGCTGGAGAATTTAGGGTCTGGAACTTTAACGGAAACGACGGCTGTGAGGCCCTCACGCGCATCTTCACCTGAAAGGCTTACTTTTTCTTTTTTCGCGATGCCGCTTGAGACGGCATAGTTGTTAATCGCACGTGTGAGCGCGCCACGGAAACCCGCTAAATGCGTTCCGCCATCGCGTTGGCGGATGTTGTTGGTGAAGCAAAGCACGTTCTCGTGATAGCTATCATTCCATTGCAGCGCTACTTCTACGCCGACTCCCTCTGGTGTCTCGCCAATCAGAGCGACGGTCTCATGCAACGCTTGCTTGTTGCGATCAAGGTATTCAACATAAGCGGTGGTGCCACCTTCGTAGTAAAGTTCTACTTCAAGTGGCTCGGTAGGGCGTTCGTCGCGTAAAACAATGCGTGCGCCTGAGTTCAAAAAAGCTAACTCGCGCAAGCGATGTTCTAGCGTTGGGTAATCAAATTCAATATGCGCGAACGTGGCCAGTGATGGCATGAAGGTGACTCGCGTGCCTTTATTCTCGCCCGCATCACCCATTACCTCAAGGTGCTTAACCGTGTCACCTAGCTCAAAACGTGCATTATGCTCTTTGCCATCGCGCCAGATAGTCAATTCTAACCAATCGGAGAGTGCGTTTACAACGGATACACCTACGCCATGCAAACCGCCTGATATTTTATAAGAGTTAGAGTCAAACTTACCCCCCGCATGCAGCTGAGTCATGATCACTTCAGCAGCTGAGACGCCTTCGCCTTCATGGATGCCAACCGGAATACCGCGGCCATTATCGCCAACCGAAACGGAGCCATCTGCATTAATCGTCACGCTGACTTTATCACAATGGCCTGCAAGGGCTTCATCAATCGAGTTATCGACCACTTCATAGACCATATGATGAAGGCCAGAGCCATCATCCGTATCGCCAATATACATGCCCGGGCGTTTGCGAACTGCCTCTAAGCCTTTGAGAACTTTAATGGAATCTGCGCCGTATTCTTCGGCCTTGCTCGCTGGTTCAGCTGCTTGTGTCATGGAGTTATTACCCGTGATTATTCTTATTATTTTTAGTCCCCTAGTTTCTATAAGTAAAACGGCTCCATGGCTAGTAAAAAGAGTGGATTTTCAGGCTGAATTTTTACCCGATAAAATCGTCAGTACTCGGCTCGTTCAGGTAATCCATTTCGCAGGAGGTTTTGGGATGGATGGATGGGCCGAATAAATCAGGCAATGACGAAGTTATCCCTTGTCTCGCCTCTCAACTGACGTTACATTCCTTTTGGGTCGGTCAGCGGGCGAAGTGTCCGTGAACCCGGTCAGGGCCGAGAGGCAGCAGCCGTAACGGTTTTCTCTTCGGGTCGCTGCCGGCCTTTTATAATAAAAAGAAGAATGGTTCTAATCTTATGGAATATCGCGTTCTCGCACGGAAATACCGTCCCACTACTTTTGATGATCTTATTGGCCAAGAGGTGCTCGTGCAGACCCTCTCGAATGCCATTGAGCGTAACCGTGTGGCGCATGCCTTCTTGCTGCATGGAATTCGCGGAATCGGTAAAACGACGACCGCGCGCATTATCGCCAAGGCGCTCAACTGTATCGGCGAAGATGGCAATAGCGGCGCCAATATCAACCCGTGCGGAAAATGCGCCAATTGCGTTGCCATCACCGAAGATCGCCACATTGATGTGATGGAAATGGATGCCGCCTCGCGTACTGGTGTTGATGACATCCGTGATATTATTGAGACCGTGCATTATGCTCCCGGCCAAGCGCGCGCCAAAATCTATATTATTGATGAGGTGCACATGCTCTCTAAAAGTGCGTTTAACGCGCTTTTGAAAACGCTGGAAGAGCCGCCGGAGCATGTGAAATTTATCTTTGCGACCACAGAACTTCGTAAGATTCCAATCACGATCCTGTCTCGCTGTCAGAAATTTGATCTACGTCGTGTGGAGGTCTCAGAGCTTGCCGCGCATTTGGCGAATATTTCCGCAAAAGAGAATGTCACCATCGCCGAAGATGAGTTGAAGCTTATTGCAGGAGCTGCCGAAGGCTCTGTGCGTGATGCACTTTCTATGCTCGATCAAGCCATTGCCTTGGGCGATGAAGCACAGGGCAAAACAACGGTCGCTACAGGCAAGGTTGCGCAAATGCTAGGCATGGCAGATAAGAGCCGTACCGTAAGTTTGCTAGAGCACCTCTATGCGGGCGAAGTGAGCGAAGCGATCGGGTTACTGCGCGCGCAATATGCAGATGGAAATGATCCGGCGTTGGTTCTACAGGAATTGATGGGGCGTGTGCATGAAATCACATTACTTAAAACAAATACGCAAGCCGATGGGGCAGAGATTGCACCGGAATATACCCGCCTAAAAGAATTATCAGGCAAGTTGAGCTTGGGGCTTCTAACACGCAGTTGGCAAGTACTCGCCAAAGGCATGCAGGAGATTGCGCAAGTAAGCAACGCTCTGGCCGCAGCGGAGATGATTATCATCCGCCTTGCACATCTTTCTGATTTGCCAGATCCGGGTCAATTGCTGAAAAAGCTGAAAGCAGAAACAGCAAGCAGTTCTGCGGCGACACCAACGGTATCGGCACCGGCGGCACCCGCGCCAGCTCCTGTTGCAATAGCCGCCCCCACACCTGTCGCAGTCGCCGCACCCGCGCCTGAGGTTGTTGCTAATGAAAACCTATTGGAAGAAGCGCAGCGTTCCGATGATTTTGCCAGCTTTGCCAGTATCGTCGAACTGTTTAAACGCAAAAAAGAAATGATGCTCTCTCATCAGCTTTATACGGAATCACGTTTGGTGAGTTTCTCTAGAGGTAAGCTAGAGATTAATTTTGGCGAGAGTGTAGGCCGCGATGTGCCAGCCGAGATTTCCGAAAAGCTCAAAGAGTGGAGCGGTGATGCATGGATGGTTGTCGTCAGTAGCGAGCCGGGAAATCCGTCTCTACGTGAACAAAAAGACAGCAGAATCGCCGCGCAAGAGGCGAAAATTCGTAAACATCCATTGGTGGAAGAGGTGCTAGCCGCTTTCCCCGGTTCAGAAATTAAAGAAATAAAACTCGGAGCATAAGTCCCATGAATATTCAAAAAATGATGAAACAAGCCCAACAAATGCAAGCCAAGATGGCGACATTGCAAGAAGAGTTGGCGGCAATGGAGGTTGAGGGCACCACCGCCGGCGGTGCAGTGAAAGTCACCCTCTCAGGCAAGCATGATATGAAAGCGATCTCAATCTCCGAAGATCTCATCGACCCTGAAGATAAAGAGATGCTCGAAGCCGCCGTCATGGCCGCCTTTAACGATGCCAAGCAAAAGGCAGATACACTCAATGCTGATGCCATGTCAGACGCAACTGGCGGCATGAAGCTACCCTTCTAAAAATTCATGCGTAAAGTCATCACTGCATCTATGGTCGGTAATGGGTTGGAGTGGTATGACTTCGCCATTTATGGCCATATGGCGGTGGTGTTGCGCGATCTATTCTTTCCCGGAACCGATCCTGTCGTTGGCTTAATCGCCACTTACGGCGTTTTTGCCGCTGGTTTTATTGCGCGGCCGGTCGGCGCGGTCTTCTTCGGTTGGCTGGGCGATAAATATGGCCGCCGAATGGCGTTAACCGTCGCCGTTTTGATGATGGCGATTCCGACAGGTTGTATTGGCTTACTTCCCACGTATGAGATGGTCGGCGTGATGGCGCCGGTGCTGTTGACGATGATTCGGGTGCTGCAAGGCTTGTCATTGGGCGGAGAGTTTTCGGGCTCGATGGCCTTCATGGTCGAGCATTCCCCGCAAGCCAAGCGTGGCTTTATCGGTTCGATGTCGATGAGCAGTTTGATTATTGGTTTTATGATGGGTTCTATCGTCGCCAATTTATTCTCGATGTTGCCGGAGGAAGACTTCCTCACCTGGGGGTGGCGCGTGCCATTCATCCTCGGTATTGCGATTGGTTTTGTTGGCTTCTACATTCGCTCGCATTGCGAAGAAAGCCCCACTTACTTGGCGGCGAAAGAGCAGGGGATACTCGCAGAATCCCCGGTTAAACAAGCTTTCAAAAGCCACTGGCGCGAGATGCTGGAAGCCTTTGCGATCTACATGACCGTGACCATGCCATTCTATCTGGTCGCGATCTATTTTATCTCCTTTAACGAATTGCATATGGGGTTGGAGAAAAGCGAATCGCTCTCCATCAATACCCTCAACCTGCTGGCGATGCTGGTGGCGTTCCCGCTCTCGGCCATCTTCTCGGATAAGATTGGCCGTAAGAAGGTGTTGATGGTGGTCGCCGCTGCAATATTGGTGGTGGTGATGCCGCTCTTTACGGCATTAGAGCCGGGAAATTATTCGCAAATTCTCACGCTCCAAGTCGGGCTGGCATTCTTAATTGGCTGTTATCTAGGCCCTGTGCCTGCGCTACTCGTCGAGATGTTCCCTACCTCTGTACGCTATTCCGGCATGGCGATTCCGTATAACCTAACCGCGACAATCTTTGGCGGCACCACACCCATGGTTTGCGTATGGCTGATTGATCGCACCGGCGATACTGCTTCTGTCGCCTATTACGTGATGATTTGCTGTATTTGCTCACTCATCGCGCTGGCACTCTATAAAGACCGAACCTTCGAGGCGTTGCGTTAGAGGAATCTACTCAGCGACTGCTTCTACCGTTTTTACTTCAGGTACATAATGTTTGAGCATGTTTTCGATACCGTCTTTGAGTGTGATGGTGCTGCTTGGGCAGCCAGAGCATGAGCCGTGTAGCTCTAATTTTACGGTACCAGAAGATTCTTCAAAGCCTTTAAAGACGATATCACCGCCATCTTGTGCCACAGCTGGGCGCACGCGCGTTTCAATTAATTCTTTAATCGTGCGCGCAATGTCGGAATCGGCTTCGTCAGAACCGCCTTTGTCCGCGCTGGCGGTCGCGTCATTCATTACCGGTTTTCCAGCGACAAAATGATCCATAATGCGGCTGAGAATTTGTGCTTTTAGCGCGTCCCAATCTACTGTTTCGCTCTTGGTGATACTCACAAAGTCAGTGCCGAAAAAGATAGCATTAATGCCGTCTACTTCAAACATGGTTGCGGCGAGTTCAGATTTCTCAGCTGCTTCTTCCTTGCGGGTAAAGAAAGCGGTCGCACCAGCTTGCATTACTTGCTTGCCGGGCAGGAACTTAAGGGTTTGCGGGTTTGGAGTGGTCTCGGTTTGAATGAACATATCTAAGCCTTACTAATTTACTCAGGCTTAGATAGGGCGATGCGCGAGATTTTGCAAGTGAAGTTAGTGAAATATTAAGGGACAACCGCTATGATGTTGACATGGTAATGGGGTCTAACTTTTTAAATCCGGTGAATGTGGTAACTACCGGGCGTATCCATCGCGCCTTGACCATGTTGGGCAGGGCTGGCGTCGCCATTAAAGCGATGAGGCAAGAATTCCCCTTTCCACTCTTATCCAAAGATATAGCGCCCAACCGCCCAGCGCCGGGAAGTGCAGCAGCGACTGCCGCAGAATTACATGGTATAGAGCAGGCGCGGGTAGAGGCGCTAGCGGCGTTTGATTCTTTGAGAGATTCCTTGGAACAGAATGAAATATCTCAGCCTGCTGCGGCCATAAAATTTAAAGAACTGGCCAATACGGGAAATTATGTAATGGAGCAGTTACTTTCATTTATTGATGAAAAGAGCGGTCAATTAGAGTCGAATGGTTTCATGATCGCAGCGGATATAAAAGCACTTGCTGGCCAGCTTAAGCATGATAGTGATCTTACTAAGAAAATGCATGAAGACACTTATAAAATTCAGCCGAGGCGATGGATTAAGTCCAGTCCCGGCAATGATCTTCTAGGTCGTTAATCTAGTCCTCTGGTTCGTCTTTTTTAGTCGTCATCATTCCTTCGAAATCCGGCGTTTTTTGATTCCAGTTTTCTAAAGTAGATTCATCCGTATTGGGTTTGCCAAACAACCAGCCTTGACCGTAATGCACACCGCTCTCCCATAGGACAGAGGCGGTCTTCTTATCTTCGACCATTTCCGCAATCGTCGTCATGCCGAGGTTGCGGCACATGCCGACCATCGCGCGTAACAAGTGTCGGCCACGTGTGGTGTCGAGGTTATCTTGCACGTAACTGCCATCGATTTTGATGTGGTCCACATGTAGGTGACGTAAATAGTCGAACGAGGATTCCGCGACACCAAAGTCATCGAGGCAGCAAACATGGCCACGTTTGCGTAGCTCTTGTATGAAGCGGTTGGCGCATTCCATATCGGTGATTTTAGCCGATTCAGTCACCTCAATAATCAGTTGCTTGCGAATATGGGGGAACTTATCCAGTAGAATAAGCATCGTATCCATGAAAAATTGCGATGAGAGCGATTTTCCAGAGAGGTTGATCGCTACTAGCGGCCAACGACCGGCATCATGCGCGCGGTCCAAAACTTCTAACGTTCGGCGGCACATGGCGAGATCGAATTCGCTAATGAGTCCTGTCTGTTCGCCAAAATTGATGAATTGGAAAGGGTTGCAAGAGTGCGCTGAGCTAGAAGTATCGAACCGTACGAGGGCTTCGTAATGGTGAATTTTGCCGTTGCGTAAATCGACGATCGGTTGGTAGGCGATCTGGAACGCATCATCTTCGACCGTGGATTTAAAACTGCTGATGCGTTGAACGGTTTCATCGAGCAGCGCATCATAACTATCTTGGATCGAATTGAAGCTGAAGTTTTCTTTTGTTTCTGCAAAATGGTTGAGCGTGTAGAGAATCGCGCGCGAGGCATCCTCTTCGTTTAAATTGCCGATATTTGCTTCAACCGTTGAGAGCTGTGCCGTCATCCCCTGCATGGTAGGGGCAAGTTTGACGAGGAGCGATTTTACTTCACTTAAGACATCGTCCCCTACAACCGTTTCATCGTGAACAAAACTGAAAACACCGTCATCTACGAGGCCTGCTGTATCTTCAGCAATGGAGTGACTGCGTAGATATTCTGCAATTTGGAGGCTTAATTCTTTGGCTCTTTCGGGCTCTAATTTATCGAGGAAACCTTTGAAGTCAGGTAGGTCGATCAACGACATCTGCGCGTCAATTCCTGAATCGACTAGCTCACGCATGCGTTCGGCTGCTCGTTTCGAAAATTCTTCGCGATTGAATAAACCGGTAGTGATGTCACGTGCGGAAATTTCACTTTCATCTATCTCGTGTCGTAGGATCGAAAAGCTCAAGAAAATGGACGTTTCGTTACTCGGCAATGTAACGCCAGAGATGGCGACGGGAAGGTTGGGGAAAATTCGACTGGCCAGAATGAGCTTTCGCTGCTGTACGCGGCCCGTGTTGGTGATGTCATATAAGATCCGTTTCCAGCTTTTTGATTGGCCTTCTTCGAATAATTCTGTGACGTTTCTATTTAAAAAACTATCTGCGGCATCGCCTAAAAATCCACGTGTGGCACCGTCAATATAGACGATATCGTGGTTTTCATTTAACTCGATGAGCATATCCGAGGAGGCGAAGGCAAAGGCGACGAACCGGTCGCGATCTTGCTTTAAAGCATCGACGGTTGTGGCTTGTTGTGCTGAACTAGACATTTGTTAATTTTACTGCCTTTGGCTGTGAAATTAAGTGTTACTCAATAAAATGATCCAATCCAGGTGCAATTCCCTTCCCATAGGGGTGCAAGTGAGGCATAATTGACCTGTTCTTTTGAACTATGGCGATAAACGTTGTTTGGAATAGGCGGATTGGACCCGAGGGCAGTACTCGGCATCTCCACCATTTAGGGGGATGAAACAGACTCGACAGACGTAATAAAGAAATTATTTTCGCTCGGCATGATACCACCGAATCGGGTCAAACTTTATAGTTGCTAATGATAATTCAGCGACTGTTGCATCTAACGACAATTTTGTCGTAGCTGCTCGTATGGCTGCCTAACGGCACCTAACGAGTACAGTTTGTAAACGCGGTCCGAGGGGTACCGGGCAACAGGAACCCCTCACTTATTTACGATAATTTTCGCTCAGTATTAGGCCGATAATGCTATGGATGGCCTGTTCTTCTTAATAACCGCAAAAAGGTTTGAAGTTGAAGCGAGTGATCAGTATTTCGCCGACATAATCGACGGCTTTCATGGTATATTCACTTTCGCAGCCCTGCACGCTGAAGGTCTTCCCGAACATTTTGTCAATGGTGCTCTCTGGGTGCATGGAGATAGTTACAATCGGTTGTAGGCGGCCAAATGCTGCTTTGAATTGGGCAAACGGGATGCCGCGTTGCGCGTTTGGATGAAGTACATCATAAGCCGCTTGAATATTGCCGGAGCTTAAGTCTCGTGCGAATTTTTCGTAAACGGCTTTAGATTTTCCTGAAGAATAATTTTCCGCCCAATAAAATCCACCGACCATCAGGCCAATCCCTAAAATGAGGAGTGCGATTTTTTGAATCATCCCTCATTATATCATTTTTTGAGCAATTTGGCCAATTCTGGCGGTAATCCGCCGGCGCCGCCTTGAGGCATTTGTGGCATTTTGCTCATATCGGGCATTGCAGCGCCACCACCGCCAGCGCCTTTCATCATGTCGCCCATGCCGGGCATGCCGCCCATTTGCTGCATCATTTTCATCATGCCGCCTTTGCCACCGCCCATCTTTTTCATTTTCTTCATCATGGTTTGCATTTGCATTTGCGCTTTGATGAGGCGGTTCACTTCGGGCACTTCTACGCCTGCGCCTGCAGCAATTCGTTTCTTGCGCGAGCCATTGAGAAGCTTCGGGTTGGCGCGTTCTTTCTTCGTCATCGAACCAATAATGGCTTGTTGGCGTGTGATAACCGAATCATCCATGCCTGCTGCATCAAGCTGGCCTTTCATCTTACCCATACCCGGTAGCATTTTCATGAGGCCGCCGAGGCCGCCCATTTTGCTCATCTGCTTGAGTTGATTGGCGAGGTCGTTGAAATCGAACATGCCCGATTGCATCTTCTTTGCCATCGCCTCAGCCTCTGCGGCATCAATCGTTTCAGCGGCTTTTTCAACAAGCGAGACCACATCACCCATATCCAAAATACGGCTGGCAATACGTTCCGGGTGGAATGGTTCAAATTCAGTGACTTTTTCACCGACACCCATAAACTTAATCGGCTGGCCCGTTACCTGACGCATAGAGAGTGCGGCACCGCCACGGCCATCACCATCAATACGGGTGAGGATAATGCCAGTCACGCCAATCTTCTCGTGGAACTCACGGGCGATGGTTACGGCATCTTGGCCGGTCAGCGCATCGGCGACAAGGAGTGTTTCAGTCGGTTTGGACAGATTACGAATCTGCAGTAACTCATCCATCAACTCACCGTCAAGGTGGAGGCGACCTGCAGTATCAAGGATCAATACATCCATACCGGAAAGCTTGGCTTCCTTCAGCGCGCGCTTGGTGATGGTCAGCGCATTTTCGCCTTTGACGATCGGAAGGGAGTCGACTTCAACCTGTCCGGCGAGCACTTCAAGCTGCTCTTGTGCGGCAGGGCGTTGCGTATCCAGTGACGCGAGCATCACTTTCTTATTTTCTTTATCTTTTAAGCGTAAGGCAAGTTTGCCGGAACTGGTCGTTTTACCAGAGCCTTGCAACCCGCACATCAAAATGACAACAGGAGGTTCGGCGCGTAAGTTTAGTTCAACGATTTCCGAACCCAGTAATTCTTCAAGATGGTCTTGTACTAGCTTGATAACCATTTGTGCGGGATTAACATTCTTAATCACCTCCGCACCGAGGGCTTTTTCTTTCAAGCTTTTGACGAAATCTTTAACGACGGGCAGGGCGACATCCGCTTCGAGTAAAGCGATACGCACCTCGCGCATGGCAGTGTCGATGTCTTTTTCGCTTAATTTACCGCGGCCGCTAAGCCCGCTAAAGATACCGCCAAGGCGATTACTGAGTGATTCAAACATGTTACTGTATATAAGCCGCAAAGCCGCAGATAGCAACGATTGAAGTCAAGAAATAAAAATCAGGAAATCCCAAAAATTCGCTGGGAATAAGGAAATGCTTGGGTTATGGTGTTGCTATATTGCACGAGCGCACGAAGAAAAAGAAGATTTCGAGGAGGAATACAATGTTCAAACGCAAAGAAGATGATATCGATTTATTGAGCGAAGCAGGGGGAAACATGCCAGCAGATACAAACGAAAAGAACGAGCCGCAAATGGCGACAGCACCAGCAGCAGTGACGCCAATGGCAGCAGCACCGGAAGCGACTGCTCCAGTTGCCGCCGCAGCGCCAGCAGCAGTGACGCCAATGGCACCCGCAGGTGGCTATACGCGTCCTGCAGAATCAGCAACACGCCCAGCAAGTTTCCGTCCAGGTGGCGAAGCAACTCGCCCCGCAGGTGCAGGTCGTCCGGGTTCGGATTATCGTCCGGCAGGCGGAATGGCTGCAGCGCCCATGGGTGCTCCTAGCGAAAAACCAAAACCACCGGCAGGTCGTCGCGTGCTAACCGTCGGTCATGACATTTTGCTTAAAGGTGAAATCGCAACCTGTGACCGTTTGGTGATTGAAGGCGCTGTAGATGCAGTCTTGAACGAAGTGCACACGGTAGAAATTTCTGAAACAGGCTCTTTCAAGGGCGCTGCAGAAATTGAAGATGCTGAAATTAGCGGCGAATTCGACGGGGAATTAACCGTTCGTGGTCGTTTGGTGATTTACGCAACGGGTAAAGTTCGCGGTAAGATTACTTACGGTGAAATCGAAATTGAACGTGGCGGCGAATTGACCGGTACGATCAAGTCATACTCGCCAGAAGCTGCTAAAAAAGCAGTTGAGAAAAGCAGCAAAAAAGAAAAAGCTGCCGCATAAATTCTGACTCATCAGGTCAATGAAAAGGGAGCCTCGTGCTCCCTTTTTTTATGTACCTTCCGGTGGCGGTGTCTTCTGCTTAAATCGACAAATATCATCAATCCGGCAGTTGAAGCACATGGGCTTGCGCGCTTTGCAAGTGTAGCGGCCATGTAAGATCATCCAGTGATGGGCATTCTGTTTGAACTCGGCAGGCACTTTCTTTTCGAGCGCTTGTTGAGTCGCATCGGTCGTTTTGGTTTTGACCATCCCTGTACGATTGGCCACGCGAAATACATGCGTGTCCACCGCAATCGTAGGGTGATCGCGCGCGCAATTGAGCCAAACCGCGGCGGTCTTGGTGCCGACTCCCGGAAGTTTGATCAACTCTTGCGTGGTTTCTGGAATCTCATTGCCAAAAACGTGAATGAGCATTTCACATAGGGCGATCACATTTTTGGCTTTTGAATTAAACAGGCCGATCGTTTTGATGTAACCCTTCAAGCCCTCTAGCCCTAATTCGAGCATCGCGTGTGGCGTATCATATTTCGCAAAGAGCGCTTTGGTGGCCTTATTGACTCCCACATCCGTCGCCTGAGCCGATAGTACGATCGCCACGAGTAGCGTGAATTCGTTGGTATAATCAAGTTCCGTCACCGGTTCAGGATCAGCCGCTTGTAGGCGACTAAAAATTTCAGTGAGTGCTTGTTTGTTCATAGCTTATTATCTAGCTCGTCATGGCGAGGAGCGCAAGTGACGCGGCAAACGGAGCGCAGTGAAGAAAGACGTAGCGTGAAAGCGCGCCGTCATCCCAGTGAACGCGTAAATTCTGGATTGCCACGCTGCGCTCGCAATGACACAATGCCTGATGCGTTTTACCGATCATGCCATTTTATTAGGAGTCACCAAATACAGCGAATCGACCGGCATTTGCCGATTATTTGGCCGCGACTATGGTTTGATTTCGGGGGCTGTGCGCGGTGCGACGGGTCGGAAGAATCGCGGCAATTATCAGCCGGGCAATGTTTTGCAGGTGGAGTGGAGCGCGCGTTTAGCTGAGCATTTAGGCAGCTTGAAATGCGAAATGTTATCTCCTGTCGCCGCTTATTTCTTGAATGATCCTTTACGGTTGGCCGGATTGAACTCGTTACTTATATTAACGCAAACCACGATGGCGGAGCATGACCCGCATCCGCAATTATACGATGCGTTGGCGAGTCTATTAGATAAAATGAAGCGCAATGAAGCGTGGCTTGCGGATTATGCGCGTTACGAATTGCAGCTGCTTTCTGAATGCGGATTTCGTTTGGAACTGAAGCGTTGCGTGGTGACGGGTGAGGTCGAGAATCTCGCCTATGTGTCGCCAAAATCAGGCTGTGCCGTTACGGAAGATGCGGGTGCGGCCTATAAAGAGAAGCTATTAGCGCTGCCTGCCTTTTTGCGTGATTCATCCGCGTCGGTTGATGGGGTGATGCTGAATCAGGCGTTGCGTCTGAGCGGTTATTTCTTAGAGCATCGTTTGTTTGCGAGTCATAATAAGTCGCTACCTGAAGCGCGCAACCGTATGCAGAATCAGGTCAATAAAATGCAGTGGGATCGGGAGCCGGAAGATGCCTGAACTCGCCTTTCACCCGCTTTTGAAAAACACGGTAGCGCATGCGGTGCAAGGCGAGTGGCTGATTTGTTCCTCGAAAAACCGACTGTTCCGACTTTCGATGCAGGATTTCAAAACGCAGGAACCTTTGGGCGATGTTCCTTGGGGAATTAAGCAGCTACCCTGTCATATCCGTTTGGTCGATCGTATTTTAAAGTACGGCATATTACATGCCTGTCCGATTGATGAGTCACGTTACCTCGTCGCGAATGACCATGGTTGGTGGTTGCTCGATCAAGGGCGTGCGAGCAAAGTTTCGATGCCGTCAGATACCCGTCCGATGATGCGCAGTACCTGCATCGGTGCCTCTGGCCGAGTCTATTACGGCGAGTATTTCGGCAATGCGCAGCGTCGCGCGGTGGAGGTGTTGGGCAGTCGTGAAGATAGCTTGAGCTTCGCGCCCGTACATGCATTTGCAGCCGGTGAGGTTCGTCACATTCACGCCTTGCTAAATGATCCTTATATGCCCCAACGCATCTGGATTCCGTGCGGCGATGAAGATGAGGAATGCACCATCTATTATACGGATGATGAATTTGAGACCGTGCATAAATTTTGTAATTTCGGCCAAAAGAGCCGCGCGGTGGATATGATCATCCTAGAAGATAAGCTTATCTGGGGAATGGATTCACCGCTTGAGACTTCGTACATTTTGCAAGTCGATAAACATAACCCAACCGAGCCTGAAATTATCTATGAACTGCCAGGTCCTGCTTATTATATGACGCGTAACGAGGCGGGTGGCGTGTATCTAGGAACAACCGCAGAGCCGGGCCCTGCAGTGAAAGATAATCTCGCACATCTCATTGCGTTGCGCCCTGATGGAAGCTGGCAGGATGTCTATCAAGCAACTAATGATAAAGTGCCGCAATTTGGTATTTTCCATCTGCCTAAAGGCGTGCTGCCGGGTAATAAAATGATACTTTCATCGCGTGCCGTAACGAAGCATGAAGGGCAGTTACTATTAGCAGAGGATACTGAGTGGAAATGAAGGTTTTTATTAAACAGTTGATCTTGAGGTTAGATTGGCAAGGCCAATCCGCCGTTAGCGGCGAAGGATACGCGCCGTGTGAGCGCCCCCTACATTTTGTAAAAATGGAGGTGAATAAATAATATGAAGTCTAAAATTTATGCGCTATTGCGCCGGGTTCTTTCGCAAGAAACGCGTAATGGTATTAAGCAAACACTGCGCAAAACGAAAAAGAAAATGGCACCGATTCGCCGTGCTTATCATGGGCCTTTCAGCGCGCAGGATCTAGTCGATCATCTTGACTCGCAACTGCCAGATTCGACCGAAGTAATCATGCTGCATAGCTCCATGCATGATCTCTATCCGATGTATTCGGGGAGCCCGCAAGAACTCGCCGATGCGCTTGCCGATTATGCCATTAAAACAAATCGTACGCTCTGCATGCCTGCCTTTATCTTTGGCGGGAAAGCTTACGATGCGACACAGCTCTATACAGAAAACCCAATTTTCGATGTGATCCAAGCCAAATCAGAAACCGGTTTTATGACCGAGTATTTCCGCAATAAACAGGGCGTGAACCGCAGCCTGCATCCAACCCATTCGATCTGCGCGATTGGCCCTCTGGCCGAAAAACTCAATGAGGCGCACCATACGTGTGGCAGCATCTTCGGCGCGGATTCGCCATTCATGCGCATGAATGATTATCAGACGGAAATTATCGGTCTGGGCTGTCAGTATTTCCGCGTGCTAACGCAGGTGCATACGGTGGAAAATGTTTTGGGTGAGAAATTCCCATACCCGCTCGATTACGATCACGTGCCCATGAAAATCGTGGATGCGAAGGCACAAGAACATGATTTCACCCTGATCCGCGCCAATAATAATGACCTGCGCCGAGTCGAGCGTATCGAGGCGTATTTGCAGCCAAATGAGTTGCGTGAATGGCACTGGCACGGCGTCCCGTTTTTCTGCATCGGCGCCAAGGCCGTAACAGAGGCTCTGCTTAAAGCAGCCGATGAAGGCGTCACGATTTATGAGAAACGCGGTTAATTTACTTGGAATTGGCTGTGGAAGCCGTTAAGAAGTAACGATGAGTAAAAATAATAATAAGGCCGAAGCGCCGATCATCCCTGTTGCTTTTAAAGATGCCATTGGCGAGCGTTACCTCGCTTACGCCATGTCCACCATCACTTCACGCTCGCTGCCGGATGTGCGCGATGGCTTGAAGCCTGTTCACCGTCGCCTACTTTATGCGATGCTACAATTGAAGCTCGATCCTGCTAGTGGTTACAAAAAATGTGCACGTGTGGTGGGTGATGTGATTGGTAAATATCATCCGCATGGTGACACTGCCGTTTACGATACGATGGTTCGTTTGGCCCAAGACTTTGCCGTGCGCTATCCGTTGGTTGAGGGGCAGGGTAACTTTGGTTCGGTCGACGGAGATAACGCGGCTGCCATGCGTTATACCGAAGCGAAATTGACAGCAGTGGCGATGGCGTTACTAGAAGGCCTGAAAGAAAATACCGTTGATTTCAACCCAACCTATGATGGTTCTGATAATGAGCCGGTGGTGCTGCCGTCTGCTTTCCCGAACCTGTTGGCGAATGGTTCGGAAGGGATTGCCGTAGGGATGGCAACTTCGATCCCGCCGCATAATGCGGGCGAGCTTTGCGATGCATTGCTGCATCTGATAAAAACGCCTGAAGCGCGTATCGAAACGCTTGTCGGTAAAGTGCTCGGCCCAGATTTCCCAACGGGCGGTATCATTGTGGAACCGCGCGAAAATATCCTTAAAGCCTATGAAACGGGCAAAGGCTCGTTCCGTACCCGCGCGAAATGGGAAGTGGAGAAACTTTCCCACGGCCTGTTCCAAATCATTATTACCGAGATTCCGTATCAGGTGCAGAAGTCTCGTTTGCTCGAGAAAATGGCCGAACTATTTCGCGCGAAAAAACTGCCTTTACTCGCCAATTTCCGCGATGAATCGGCGGAAGAAATCCGTGTCGTATTAGAACCAAAATCACGTCAGGTCGATCCTGATATGCTGATGGAATCGCTCTTTAAAGTGACGGAGTTGGAAAACCGCTTTAGCCTCAACATGAACGTGTTGGATGCGACCGGAATCCCGCGTGTGATGAACTTGCGTGAAGTGCTGCGTTGCTTCCTCGATCACCGGATGGAAGTGCTGACCCGCCGCTCTGAATACCGTTTAGAAAAGATTGCGCATCGCCTCGAAATTCTTGAAGGCTTCCTGATTGCGTATCTCAATCTCGATGAAGTGATCCGCATCATCCGTGAAGAGGATGAGCCGAAAAAAGTGATGATGGCCAAGTGGGACTTATCCGATGTTCAGGTTGAAGCGATCCTCAATATGCGTCTACGTCAGTTACGCAAGCTGGAAGAGATCGAGATTCAAACTGAGCATGATGCGCTGTCACAAGAGCAAGCCGGTTTAGAAGCCCTCCTCAAATCCGAAGAGCTGCGTTGGGATCGGATTTCTGAAGAGATCAAAGCCACCAAAGTTGCTTTCGGTCAGAAAACAGAACTCGGTGCACGCCGCACGCAATTTGCGGATGCGCCAACGGGTGTGGTCGTGTCGATCGAAGCCTTTGTCGAAAAAGAACCGCTCACGGTACTCTATTCAAAGCGAGGTTGGATTCGTGCGCTTAAAGGTCTCAACCAAACGACGGCGGATTATAAAGAGGGTGATAGCGAGCAATTTATCCTGAATGCCTACACGACGGATCAGATTCTCTGCTTTGCCAGCAATGGCCGTTGTTACACCATTGGTGGCGATAAAATCCCGCGCGGGCGTGGGCATGGCGAACCACTCAATCTGAGTATGGATATTGAAAGCACCGCTGATATTATCGGCATGGCCGTTTACAATGCAGAGCATCGCTATCTCCTAGCATCTTCTGCCGGTAAGGGCTTTGTGGTGCAAGCATCGGATATGGTGGCCTCTACCAAAAGCGGTAAGCAAGTACTGAACCCGCCGGGTGATTCTAAAGGGGTGGTGTTCCGCACTATGCCTGCTGATACGACGCATATTGCCGTCACCGGCACGAGCCGTAAGCTGTTAGTATTTCCCATCGATCAGTTGCCTGAGATGAAAAAGGGGCAGGGCGTAACCTTGCAGAAATATAAAGATGGTGAGCTAACCGACGCGTTGGCGATTAATATCGAACAGGGATTAAGCTGGGCACAAGGCGAGAACCGAACCCGTACGGAGGAAACCCTAACAAGCTGGTTAGGAAATCGTGCAGGTGCAGGCAAGCTGCCTCCACAAGGCTTCCCTCGCGATAATAAGTTTGGTTAGAAAAATCTAGCATTTGACGTGAACGGTTTGTGCAGCATTCGCACGAGTCGTGACTGTTTCAGTATGAGAGACGTCTTGTTGAGTGGCTGCGATGATAGATGCTGGCGTTGTAGGGCGCGCCTTTGTAGGCACTGTTTCAGGAGCCCGATTACCCATTGCTTGTTGTGCTAGCTGTGCTGCAATATTTCCACTATGGAGATCTTTATTTGTTGCTTTAGCTGCTTCTTGCGCCGCCTCTTTGCCTGCTTTTTGAGCTTCGTAAGTGATAATGGTTTGAAGCATCAAGTCTTCAAGCTCTTTTTCTGTGAATGTGATTGTTGCTTCTTTTTTAGGTGCAATTACTGCAGGCTTTTCAAGCTGAACCCCTGTTGGTGTGTTAGTCATATTTTGCATGACAGGCGTTGCACCAAGGGTGGTGGGGTTAGTAACTTTTGCGCTTGCATCATTTACCGGCAAGGCCATCGCGGGCATCGCGGTTGCTACACCAGTATCCGTTGCTGAAATGGCGTGAGTGGTGGGTAGAATAGTTTCTGTTGTCATGAATAAGCCCTCGTGATTAGTATTTCCTTAAAAAGAATATAACAAAAGATTATTACAGAATGATGACAAAGCCGAAAATAATGTTGATTACCACCGGTGGGACGATTGATGCGCAGCCCTATGATATCGCGCAAACGCCGGCGAATATTACTCCCTTAGCGAAAAGCTTGGTGCCTGCGGCTCTGGCTAAATTGCAGGTGGAAAATTTCGAGCACCATCCCTTGCCCCCGGCGGATAGTAAAGTGTTCTTGGCCGATGGTGGCGGATTGAGTCTGCTAATCGAGTTAATTTTAGCTTCGAGCGAGACGCATATTTTGATTACGCATGGTACAGATGCGTTGGGCATTACGGCGGTTGCGCTTTATCAAGCAATGAAAGCCGCCGGAAGTGACAAACTTATTGTGTTCGCCTGTTCGATGGTGCCGCTAGCCAATGAGTCATGCCCGGATGGTTATGCGAATTTGACGCGTGCGGTAAAGGAATTACGTAGCGAAACATTAGAGCCAGGTGTCTATATCACGGCCAATGAAGGTCAGTTTTTTGAGGGTAATGAGCGCTTAGCCCGTGTTCGTAAGGAGTTTGATGCTCCCTCGCCAGATAAGCGCTTTTTCTATCTCAAAGATTAACGGATAACCATGTTAACGCTCGAAGTCGGTGCTGTGGGCACTTTTCGGGTATAGCTGCTTTCTTTCTCTCATCAGATGAGATAAATATCTTACCATGAGTAATTTAGAGTTTAATAAATATATTGGCGCGCGCATTCGAAAGAAGCGCAAGCAAATGGGAATCAGTCTGCAACAGCTCGCCGATTTACTAAAACTGTCTTGCCAGCAAGTGCAGAAATATGAATCAGGGGCGAGTAAAGTCTCGGCGGAGCGCCTAGCGCTGATTTCGCATATTTTCAGCGAGCCGATCGAATATTTCTACAGTGATATTGATTTTAACGCGATCACGATTGGCGATGGTGCAAAACCAACGGTCATCAACGGTACGCGCCAGAAGAAACTCCAATTAATGCTAGTCGAAGACAGCCCGGCGGACGCGATTCTGTTCCGTGAGACGGCTGAGCAGCTAGACATGATCGATGACATCATTATTGAGCATCATGCCAATAAGGTGATTCCATTTTTACTGAACCATCATCAAAATCCGAACTATCAGCTTCCCGATATTTTGTTTTTGGATCTAAGTCTGACATCGGGCAATGGTTTCGACCTGCTAAAGAAAATTAAAGACGATCACAGTCTGCGACATTTGGTTGTGGTTGTGATTTCAGGTAGTATCAATTGGGATGATATGATGCGCAGTTACCGTATGGGCGCGGCGAGTTATATCCTTAAATCCGGTAAAGAAGGTAGCTTGAAAGAACTTCTTACGAATGTTTTAAATTATTGGAGTAATACGGCGATTCTGCCTAACATGTAGGCAGGGTAACGTGGAAACGGGTGCCTTTGTCAGGTGCCGTTTCAAACCAGATTTTCCCACCGAGATGGCGTATGGTAGCTTGGCATAATGCAAGCCCGCATCCCATGCCTTCGTGATGTTCTTCAGGATGTAATTTGCGGAAAACGGTAAAGGCATCTGTCCGGAAACTCTCGGCGATACCGATACCGTTATCGGTAAAGGTAAGCTGGCTGGTGCCGCTCTGCTCATTGCCTGCTATGTCTAATTGCAGCACAGTGTTGGGGCTTCTGAACATAATGGCGTTACCAATAATTTCAGAAAATAGCCGTACTAGAACATCTTTTTGACCGCAGATAGTAGGTAAGTTCTCACCGTAAGTGATTTGTATTTTATGCTCAGCAAGGGTGTCTTGGAACGAGTGCATCGCTTCTTTGATAACTGCTTTGCTATCAAGTGTCTGCACCGTTTCTTGGCTGTTGTTGGATAGGTGTGAAATTTCGAGCAAGCAGTCAAGCATCGCCTGCATATGATCGAGCGATTGATTGATCATGTCAATATAGAGGCTTTCATCGCTTGAGGCGTCGGCCTCACGTTTTTGCAAGAGTAGCTTATGGAACTCGCGCACATGGCGTAACGGCGCATTGAAATCATGCGAAACAGAGTACACAAAGTTAGCGAAATCTTGTTCGAGTGCTTGGTATTGTGCGCAAGAGGTAATGTCTCTATTCGTCATCAGGCCTCTCCTGTGTAACTTTGATCAGGCTTTGAACGCATTGATTCAGATGCTCTTGTGTCATGTCATCTTTGCTAATAAACGCATTGAACCCGGCTTCAAGAGCTTGTTCTTTTAGTTCGGGATTCGCGTAACCGGTTATCATAATAACAGCGCTATCAGCGTCTAGTTTAGGGTTAATCTTGCGTATGAAATCTAGGCCCGTCTCCGCGCCGATCAGATAATCGAGTAGGATGCAGTCGAAGTGTGTCGTTGCGAGAATCTTGCGTGCTTCAGAAAAGTCATTGGCAGTTTGAATCTCATAAATAGGAACGGCAGTTGGCGATAAATATTTTCTCAGAATTAAGCATTCGCTGATTGAGTCGTCAATAATCAGAATTTTAGGTTTGATCGTCATAGGGCGAGTCAGCACTTCCATTATTATACAAATAGGGTAGCTGTAGAATATGGTGTGCGCGTTAGGAGTCAATCACGATAAGGCTGTTATTTGTTGCGTCGCTTTTTGATTTGTTTCTTCCAAAGACCGATGGTCAGCAATATAGGGGTCAAAGATAGGCACGCGGGGCAAAAGTAGCCGACGCTGATTTTGGTGAAGATACCGTAAGCACCGCTGAGTGCTCCCAGCCCGAGAAAGGTATTGCTATGGTCTCTCTCGGGCGGGATTTGCTCTTTTACGGTGAAGGGACCTTTGTTCATACAGGTTTCGCAAAATGATTTTTCGCATAATGATCGACCGAGAATTTACCGGCTCCGTAAGTGATCAGGACACCCAGCAATAAAGCCCAATAAGCATGCTCAGGATAAGAATTATAGGTAAATTCAATCACCGCCGTCATGGCGAGCAATGGCAAGGCTGCGATACGAGTGAAGACTCCAAGTACTAATAAAGGCGGTACCACAAGCTCAAAGAAAGTGGCGGAAGCCGCTGCAAAGACAACTGGCAGTACGGGCACGGCATATTCATACTCAAATAAGCTGAGCGTACTTTCCCAATTATCAATTTTGGATAGCCCAGACATAAAGAAAATCTTCGCGATCCAGATGCGAGTCAGCAATATGACGACGTCATGCAGGGGTGCTAGCATTGTGATGATTTTATGATATAAAGCGATCAAAGCGGACATGGGTTCTTCTCCTTGGATTTTTCAGGGTGTTAAACTCATCTTCGCTAAGGGAGTCTAAAACGTTACAAATAATGTCCGATAGCCAAGAAAAACAGTGCCAAGAGTGGATGGCCGCAGCACAAACGGGCGATAAAGCCACGTATGCGAAGCTGTTAGGCACGGTTGAGACCTTGGCAACGCGTTATCTGGCAACACGTTTGGCTGTGCGTGATGATGCCAATGATCTCGTGCAAGAAATTCTGATGTCGATTCATAAAGCGCGCCCCACTTACGATGCGGCTAAGCCTTTCTATCCATGGATGTATGCGATCTTCCGTTATCGTTTGCAAGATTACCTGCGTCGTTATTATCGCCTGAAAGCGCGCGAAACGGGTGAATCTTTGTACCCGGTGGAAGGTGTCCATGCGCTTAATCCTGAAGAGGTTACGAGCGATAAAGAATTAAGTGAAAAATTATTGTCATGTTTGAAGCCTAAGCAACGAAGGATAGTAGAACTGCTCTATCTAGAGGGGAATTCCGCGCAAGAAGTGTCGGATGAAATGAAAATCTCAGTGCCGGATGTTCGCACCTCTGCGCATAGAGCGATGAAAGAATTACGTAAGAAAGCGGAAATGGTCGGATGAGTCACGAAGCCCTCATAGCCAATTTGGTAGAAGACGCGACGCCCGTCGTGCCGCTTAACCTGTTCAGGCGTTGCTTTTGGATGGTGACGGCTCTGACGACTTACATCCTGTTGACGGTGGCGTATTTTGGTTTCCGTCGTGATTGGGCCGATCAGATGATAGAAGGGGCTGCCTACCCATCAGAAATGCTGATCACGCTGATATTGGCCTTTGGTGCCGCGATTGCTGCTTTGCGCCTTTCCGTCCCGCGCGAAAGGAAATCTTCTTTAAGCCTGTTGATGTTGATTCTTCCGATTGCGATAGGCGCCGTTATTTGGCTATTAGGACAAGTCAGCGTGGAGAGCTTCTCTGCCTCGATTCAATCGCCCAGTCATTTCTATATTACGCTGGGTGTACTAGCGGGTGCGGTGCCGGTGGCGTTGCTTTTGTTTTGGTTGTTGCGTCAAGGATCACCCACGCAGTTAGGGTGGGCTGGTTCGATGGTTCTGCTTTCGGCTAGCGCGGTCGGGCATCTTCTTATGCGTACGATCGGTCAGGCTGATAACTTCGCGGATGTGTTGGTTTGGTGCTATTCACCGATCCTTTTTTGTGGCTTGGTTGGCGTGTTTATCGGCAAAAAAGCACTGCGCTGGTAAAAAATACATGATTTCTTGTAATGGTTTCGTTAGCACTAACGAAGTGAGTTATGAGAATTCATTTTTGATTCTGCTTTAACAAAATTACACATTGGAGAGATTACTATGACTAAAACAAAATTGATTATCCCTGCTGTTGCTCTTGCTGCCGTTGTTGGCGCTGTTACATTGGGCGCTAACGACGTTCAAGCCGCTAAACCTGGTATGGAAAAATGCTACGGTGCTGTTAAAGCCGGTAAAAACGATTGTGGTAACGTATCGGGTACACATGGTTGCGCCGGTCAAGCTGCCGCCGATGGTGCATGGGACGAGTGGGTATACCTACCTGAAGGCTCTTGCGATAAACTCGCCGGTGCGACGACTGAGCCGAAAAAAGGCTAATCGCCTCTAAGCTTTTAAAGGAGCCGGGGGCAGTAAACGCTGCTCTCGGCTTTTTTATGCGATATGACTCAAACACTCCCACATCTTGGATATGGCCTCGGATTGCGCTCGCAGCACTGGGATGACGTGCTCAATGATAAGTCCAAGAAAGTCGAATGGTTCGAGGTTATTTCTGAGAATTTCATGACCAATTACGGTTATGCGCGCGAAGTGCTGGGTAAAATTCGCCAAGATTACCCGGTGGTCATGCATGGCGTGTCGCTCTCTATCGGCAGTAGCGATCCGGTGAATGAAACATACCTCACCCATCTTAAAGCGCTGGCCGACTGGCTAGAACCTGCCTGGATATCCGACCATGTCTGCTGGACGGGTAATGCGCATATCAACACACATGACCTGCTGCCGGTGCCTTATACCGAAGATGCGCTCAAGCAGATGGTTGAGAAAGTCGGGCAGGTGCAAGAGTTTCTAGGTCGACGTATTTTGCTGGAAAATCCTTCCAACTATATGGAATTCGCTGCCAATACCCTGTCCGAATGGGAATTCATTGCGGAACTGCTCAAGCAAGCCGATTGCATGCTGTTGCTAGATATTAACAACGTCTATGTCACCTGCTACAATCACCGGCTTGATCCGAAAGTCTATATTGATGCGATACCGGCGGAGCGTATCGGTCAGATCCATCTGGCCGGGCATGAAAACCACGGCACCCACCTCATCGATACGCATGATGCGCCTGTGAATGACGAAGTGCTGGCGCTTTATGCCTATGCCATGCGTACCAAAGGCATGAAAAGCACGATGATCGAGTGGGATTCGAACATCCCAGACTTCTCAGCAATGCTGGCCGAATTAGACAAAGTGAAGCAGTTTGCTGAAACCGAGAATCTCCCCAATTTCGCACAACAGCGCCCCGTGCTCACCGGCGAGCATAACCAGTCTTACGAAATACTCATGGATACTTTCCAGGCCTGCATATTAGAACGTGCAGAGCCAAGTGATTGGGTGCGCGAAAAAGACGAATTCCCCGCCAAAGCCCAAATGAATGTCTACCAGCTGGCGTACCGAAAGCGCCTGTTCGATACGATTGTGCAAGATTATCCGCAAACCCGTGAGGAAATGGGAGAGGAAGCCTTCGACATCCTCGTCAGAACCTATATTGAGCGCAACCCTTCGCAATTCTATGCCTTGGAGCCCTACATCCGTAACTTCGTGCCATTCCTAAAAGAACAGGCGGCAGACTATGCTGCCACCGCAGCGCTGGAGGTGCTGACTGGCTCGCTTCAAGAATATCCGCAACCCGAAGCACTGAGCCTAGAGGCCCTAGGCCAAACACCCCCAGACCAATTCCTGCATTTAAATCTGAGTCTCACTCCCGCTGCCAAACTCTTGCCAAATTTCGCACTTATATGCCAAAAACTAGAGGTGTTCCGCCAGCCATTAGAGGGTAACGACTATCACGTGCTTAAAGCCATCCACGAAACCGAAACGCTAGAAGCCGCCCTGCAGCGCTTGTACGAACACGATATCTGCACCGCTGAAAACGTACTACCAACCCTCCAACAAGCCCTAGTCGATTTCGTACCCAAGGGATTCTTTATACAAAACTAAACATAACAAAGAAGGGAGGCCAGTAGGCCGACCCAGCCTTGAGCATTGGCGAAGCCAATAGTCCATCGTCGAGCCCAGTAGGGCGAGCGGGGACGGAACAGAAGAAATCCCCTTCCGGGCATCCCTAACTCGCCATACTCTTCAGGTAATCTAACGAACCTCAAGAGGAATCATCATGGCGGAGTCTAACCAATTTCAACCTATTGTTACCAGTAACCTAACTGCGACCATTGCCGATACGGCGACTGAGTCGGACGCGATTGACCTTTCGGGCACCACGCTTTCGGCGATCGCTTTCCCTGCGGAATTTGATGGAACTGCGGTCACGCTTAAAGCGGCCAGCTCTGCGGACAGTACCTTTGTGGATGTGCATGATATGGCAGGCACACAAATGAGCATCACCGCGAGTGCCTCGCGTATGACCGTCATTGAGCCTGCTAAATTAGCCGGCGTGCGGTTCATCAAACTTGTCGCGGATACCGCGCAAGACGGTGCGACGATTCTCACGCTTATGACGCGCCCGGTTTAGGGAGCAGCTCATGAGCTTATTAACAACGCTTACGAGCAGCGGTAATGCTTTTACTGAGCTAGTCTCGCGCCCTTCATTAGAGGTGTATTTCGACGCGATTGATTCGCCGATCACCAAAGATGGCAGCGGCGATATCAGCCAGTGGAGTGATTTATCCGGTAACGGCAATCACGCGCTGCAGGTCGGGAGCGATCCGATGCCAACCTATGTAGCGGATAAGGACGGTTATCCGGCGATTTACAGTAATGGCGATACGGGGCGCAAACTCGACTTCACCCATAGTGTCACTCAGAATGACCCTTTCACCGTCATTGCTCTATTTCGAGGCGATGCTGTCACGCTAGATCCAACGACAGGTTCCTCTTTAAATGTGGTGTTCGCTTTTGGCGGTGCTGATACCTCAGATAACAGTGTCGCCTTGCGTCAAGATCGCACCAATGCGCAAAATTTTAGCTTTGTCGCCTATAGCAAAGGCTCCATCTTGGATGGCAACCCTTATGCGGCGTTTGAAAGTTTCGCGATCACCTATGACCAGGAGGATGTGTCGGTTCACTATGGTGATACGCTTGAAGGTGGTGGCGGTGCGGCGGGGGCAACCCGTGTGTTTGGAAAGGGCTGTTTATTTAACGAACAACCCAGCCATTCTGCTCGTACCGGTATCGGTTGGTTCCGTAGTTTATTGCTCTCCAAAGAAGCCTTGTCCGATACGGATCGCAATACTATCATCACAGCCATGAAAGCCCGTTATGGTCTCACCTAAACTTAAGGGTAGGCGAGCAAGTGCCGTTTCCCGTTGGCGGTGAAGTTTACACGGCATGTAGCTTTTAAGATTATTACCTCTCTGTCCACCTTATCCCTTGCAGGTTTATTCCTGTGGGGGAGCTTTTTATGGCTATTGCCTAAACAGATGAGTCTCGTTAGATTGCCCCATGGAAAAATTTCACGGAATTATCACAGCGCTTGTCACCCCGTTTCGTCAGGGTGCGGTGGATGATGCTGCATTGGAAGCGCTCATTAACTGGCAAATTGCCGAAGGCGTACATGGCTTGGTTCCTTGTGGCACGACTGGCGAGTGTGCGACGCTTACCCATGAAGAACATACGCATGTGGTGAAGCGCACGGTCGAAATCGCCGCCGGGCGCGTGCCGATTATTGCCGGTGCAGGTTCAAACTCGACAGATGAGGCGATCTTATTAGCGCAAGCCGCCCAAGCTAGCGGTGCGCAGGCTATTTTATCGGTGGCACCTTACTATAATAAACCGTCGCAGGATGGAATTTTTGCGCATTTCGAGGCGATCCATAATGCCTGTGATTTGCCGATCATCCTTTATAACATCCCCGGTCGTAGCGTGATTGATATGGGCGATGCGCTGATTGCACGCCTTGCGGAACTTCCTCGTATTATCGGCCTTAAAGATGCGACCGGCGATTTATCGCGCGTCAGCACGTTACGCTCCTTAGCGGGGAACGATTTTATCCAACTCTCAGGCGAAGATATGACCGCTATCGGTTTTAATGCGATGGGCGGTGTCGGCTGTATCTCGGTGACCTCTAATGTTATGCCGGCAGCGCTGGTAAAAATTCAGGAACTGGCAGCACGGGGTGATTTTCAGGCCGCTCTTGCGTTGCATGATGGTATGGTTGATTTGCATGAAGCGATGTTCTGCACGTCCTCTCCAGCTCCTGCGAAATATGCATTAGCGCATTTGGGTAAATGCTCGCCGGAGGTTCGCCTTCCGATCGTGCCGGTCGATGAAGCCGCAAAACGGCAAATTGACGCAGCGCTTGCCGGTTTAAATCTGATATAATTATGACTTCTAAAAAAACCAGTAAAAACACCCTCATCTCACATGGGGTCGTCGCGAATAACAAACGCGCGCGCTATGATTATGAGATCACGGATGAGGTCGAAGCAGGGTTGATTCTCACCGGAACCGAAGTGAAGTCGATGCGCAATGGTAAGGCGCAAATCAATGAAGCTTATGTGGGTGAGAAGGATGGCGGGCTATGGTTGCTCGGCGGTGCTATTGCACAATATCCTGGAGGAAATCGCGAAAACCACGAAGAGAAACGCCCGCGTAAATGTCTGCTGCATAAGAAGCAGGAAAAGAAGCTGATGGGCGAAATTGCCAAAAAAGGAATCACCCTTGTTCCGATGAAGCTTTACTTTAACGAGCGTGGATTAGCGAAACTTCTCATTGGCTTAGGTAAGGGTAAGAAGGAATTTGAAAAACGTGCGACCATCAAAAAGCGTGATTGGGATAAACAAAAATCCCGCATCATGAAAGATCATGGCTAGCGTTCTAGTCCGTAAATAAACTCATGATCTGCATGGCTGCCGACCATGTATTTATATTCGCCTTTTTTGCTGAATCCGTAGCGGTGGTAGAAGCGATGTGCGCCTTTATTCTCTGAAAATACGCTGAGGTAAATCGCCTTTTTCTCAGCCATATCCTCCATCATATGTTGCATGAGCGTATGGCCGATTTTTTGTCCGCGATAAGCATCATCGACATAAAGCCGGTGTACCTCGCCGCAAGGAGTGATCGGTTTTTCGAGCGGCAAACCCATCTCTCCCCATTTAGCATAACCGATGATTTTACTTTTATCCGTTACGAGTAAGAGGTTCGAATTCTTGAAGGCTTGTTGGTGATACTCTGGAGAGTAATCCTCTGCTAAATGCTGGTCCAAATCTTCCTTTTGGTAAATATGCCCAAACTTTTCAACCATCGTGCGGATGGAAAATTCACGAAGTTCCGAAAGATCTGCTTGCTCGGCAGGACGATAAATAAGGTTTTTCATACTATCGTTTATCGGAAAAAAACTCTTTCAATGCAAGTGCACAATCTGATTCCATCATGCCGCCCACCACTTCGGGTGCGTGATGGCAGGTCGATTGTTGGTAGAAGCGTCCCCCATGCTCAACGCCGCCGCCCTTAGGATCGTAAGCGCCAAAATAGAGTCGACGGATACGCCCAAAGCTAATGGCTGCCGCGCACATGGCGCAAGGTTCTAACGTCACGTATAGATCGCAATCGGGCAGGCGGGTGGATTCAAGGCGATCACAGGCAGCGCGGATGGCTAATAATTCAGCATGCGCGCAAGGGTCGTTATTCGTTTCGGTCAGGTTATGCGCTGCGGCGATCACTTTGCCATCTTTGACGATAACCGCGCCCACAGGCACTTCGCCCTTTTGAGCCGCTTTCTTTGCAAGGTCTAACGCTTGCTGCATGAAAGGCATGATTACTTACGGAAGGTATCGATGCTGATCACTTCAGCTACCGGGCGCTTATCTTTGCTTTTCTTGCTGCTGCTCGCATCATTGACGGGATCACCATCGACGAGCGGGAGTTCGGCATCTTCATCATCAAAGTCGAAATCATCATCCACAAGGTGGAATTGAAGGCCGAACTTGATCGATGGATCGGCAAAAGCCGTCATCGCTGCGAAAGGCACGACCAGTTTTTCGGGGCGTTTATTAAAGCTGAGCGTGATAGAGAATTGCTCATCCGTCACGATAAGATCCCAAAATTGATGCTGTAGCACGATGGTCATCTCATTCGGATATTTCTTCTTCAGGGTCAAAGAGAGTTCCGAGCCTTCATAATTCGTATCGAACGTAATGAAGAAATGATGCTCGCCGGGCAATTCGCCTTCGGCTTCAACCTGACGTAACGCTTGCTTAACCACGCTACGCATAGCATCGTCAATCATTGTCGGGTAGTCGATTAAGATGTCGTCTTCCATATCCATGTCATTCATATCCAATTTCGCAAATCTTTAAGGCTAATGTTATCCTAATGTAGTGCGCGGCAAGCCTTTTACCAGTGTTTAACTCACGATAAAGCGAAAAACTTAAGAAAAGGGTAAGATGACGTGGTTTATTTGCGGGGGGTGAGGGAGAAGCTTGGCATTAAGTGTCTTTTACCGAGGGCGCCCTTTTGGGGGTGGGCGTTTGGGCGTGGGGCGTGGGTTCCCATCATCACTGCGTTTTCCAGGCTTGTGGCGTACTTTCTTGCCATCTTGATCTTTTGGCGGCTTTTTATCGCCATTTTCAATTGTAGGTGACGCTCCAACACTCTTTGCCCAATCATCTTTGTAATTCACTATCATTGCTCTTGCGCACTGTTATCGGAGACTCTAGCCTAGCACTTAAATCTTAACGAATCGTAAGCGAGAGAGCGACCATGAGCGAAAAATTTATCTATCACATGCATGACCTTAAGAAAACCTACACCGGTGGTAAGGAAGTACTTAAGGGGATTTATCTTAGCTTTTACCCGGGCGCGAAAATTGGTCTGCTGGGTCCTAATGGTGCGGGTAAATCAACCCTCCTCAAAATTATGGCTGGCGTGGATACAGATTATGTCGGTGAAGCATGGGCCGCTGAAGGCACCAAGATCGGTTATTTAGAGCAAGAGCCACATCTGGACGAATCTAAAACCGTGATGGAAAATATCCTGCTGGGCTTGGCTGAAAAGAAAGCCCTTGTTGATCGTTATAACGAGATCATGATGGACTATACCGATGAGGTGGCCGATGAAGCCTCTGACCTTCAAGATAAAATCGATGCGGCGAATGCTTGGGATTTAGAGCGCGAAGCCGAAGTGGCGATGGATGCGCTTCGCACGCCTCCCGGTGATTCTGAAGTCGCTCAACTTTCCGGGGGTGAGAAGCGTCGTGTGGCACTTTGTAAGCTCCTCCTAGAGAAGCCCGATATGCTATTGCTCGATGAGCCAACCAACCATTTGGATGCCGAATCCGTCGCATGGCTTGAGCATTTTCTTGAGCAGTATGAGGGCACCGTCGTGATGATTACCCATGATCGTTACTTCCTCGATAATGTAACGGGCTGGATTTTGGAGCTCGATCGCGGGCAGGGCATCCCTTACGAGGGTAACTATTCGACCTATCTCGAAGCGAAAGCCAAGCGTGTTGCGCAAGAAGAGCGCGAAGATGGCAATAAGCAAAAGAAAATCGAAGAAGAGTTGGAGTGGGTGCGTAGTTCACCGAAAGCGCGTCAAACGAAGTCAAAAGCGCGTCTTAAAAGCTTTGATGAATTGGTGCGTAATGCCGCTGAAAAACGCAGCGGGAATGCGCAAATCATCATCCCTGCTGCCGAACGTTTGGGGCAAAATGTGATCAATGTCGAAGGGGTGAGCAAAGCCTTTGGCGACCGTTTGCTGATCGATGATCTCAGCTTCGATATCCCGCCCGGGGCGATTGTCGGTGTCATCGGGCCAAACGGTGCCGGTAAAACGACCTTGTTTAAAATGATCACCGAACAAGAAAAACCCGATTCTGGAGCCGTCACCATTGGTGAATCCGTACAGCTTGGTTATATCGACCAATCACGTGATTCACTCGATGGTTCGAAAACCGTATTTGAAGAAATTTCTGGCGGCACGGACATGATCTATCTCGGAAAAACTGAGATGAAATCCCGCGCCTATTGCTCAGCCTTTAACTTCAAAGGCTCCGATCAACAAAAGAAAGTCGGACAAATCTCCGGCGGTGAACGTAACCGTGTGCATTTAGCCAAAATGCTCAAAGCCGGCAATAATGTCATCATGCTCGATGAGCCGACCAACGATTTGGATGTTGAAACCCTCCGTGCACTCGAAGATGCCTTACTAGAATTTGCTGGTTGCGCGATTGTTATCTCGCATGATCGCTGGTTCTTGGATCGTATTGCTACCCATATTCTCGCTTTTGAAGGCGATAGTCATGTGGAATGGTTTGAAGGGAACTTCGCCGATTACGAAGCCGACTATGAGCGTCGCTACGGCCATAAATTTGAGCCACGTGCCATCAAGTTCAAGCCATTGGCTCGCAAAGCGGGCTAGTGGTTACGGCCCGTTGAGGGCAGTAGTTGATAGAGTGGTATGTTCATATGGGTGGCCAGCAAGGCCAGTTGTTCGAGCGTGACCGTTCGTTTGCCTAATTCGATCTCATCTAGCCTGTTGATGCCGAAACCGCATTGCTGTGCCAGTGTGTGGAGTGATAATTTTTGGCGTTGGCGCTCTCGCAGCAACTGACGGCCAATCGTGCGACGCATTTTGCGGAGTTCAATTTTGTTGTTTATATCCATAATAGATACATTATACACCGTAACGGTGTTGTACAAGTGTTTTTTTCATAACCATATTGGTGTGATGAGTGGTATTGGGGAAAATTTGCGCAAGCGGGCGCGTGAGTTGGGATGGAGCGATGCGGAAGTGGCGCGTCAAGTGGGTATTAGCCAGCAGCGATATAGTCGCTATGTGAAGGATGACCGCGAACCCGATTTCGCCACGTTACGCCGCATTTGCGAAGTGCTAGAACTCACCTTCGACGAAGCCTTCGCGCAGGATTAGTACGCTTTAGCGCAGGGTCGTCACAAAACTGTCATTATTATTTGCACACTTGTTCCTGTACTATGGCGGGGTATTAATGCGTTCTTTGAACTCTTTTGTTATCCATTTTGGATCACGCCCCCTCAATTAAACCTCGCCAGAAGAGTTTACTCACGGCGCATTTATGTACTTTTAATCAGTCTAAAATCAGAGATTTTTTTTACACACTAAAACAATTTCAAAATGAAAATTCTAAAATTTGTGTTCATTTTTACAGTATTTCTTTTTTCCACGTCTTGCGGCAAAACAGAAAAACCCAACATTCCAGATGACTTGCCAAATGTATCGGATGTTGCCACCCTAACCAACGATAAAGGGTCGGTGAAGAAATTTATATTTTTCAGCCCTACTAAAGCAGAAGCCAATGATGGCTCTGTACTGTATATTGATAGATCAGCTTTTACCAGAAAGCAGATGTCATGCGCTAAAGGTATGATGCTTTTTGAGAGCAGTTTTGATGCTACAGGCTTAAGTTACATGGCGATTAAAGGAGGAGCAAATTGCGCAACGCAATTACGCGGTTGGTTGGAAATAAAAGGCCGACCTAAACTCTCTCAAATCTCTTCTGTGCGAAGTTCACAGAAAGACATTTCTCAATTTGGGGAGTTGATTTGGCAGCCGATTGCGAAAGGGTTGTCTTTAGAAAAAGATGGTTTCACCATGAAGTGGGACGGTGAGGAATACATCGTCAAAAAGGCCCTATCTCGGGGAGGAATTGATCACCATAACCAAGGTGGTTACAATGTTACTTACGAAATCATAGGGTATATTTATGATAAGGAAGGAAAAATAATTAAAAATTTGCAAGTGTATTTACATTATGCATCTGCAACAGAAGGGGGTATTTCTTGCCAAATCGGTACAGAGGACTCGGTACTCACTATTGGAACCCATAAGGGGTTTATTTTTAATAGAGTAGCAGGAAAGATTAGAAATTTAAGGTTTTATCAAAATGGAGAACTCCTCCTATAAAACTTTAGAATTCATAATTTCTTTAAAATATTTTTTACAAACTATCTCTGATCAATGTTGATAACACCGCTACGGCACCTTTTTTAAAAGGAGCTTTGGCGGTGTTATTTTTTTGGTGTTGAATTTTCCTTAAACCAACTCCACAAACTCGGCCATAATCCGTTTTTTCTCGCCGCTATTAAAGGCGATCTCTAGGGTGTCATCTTGCTTTTTGATCACGATTCCTTCGCCGAATTTTGGGTGAGCGACACGGGTGCCGGGGGCGTGAGTGTCGCGTGATTGCGTCGCAGTTTTATGCTTTGCTTTTTGCGGTAAACCGCCGAAGCTTCCGCCGGCATTTTGCATGATACTGGCCATTTCATCGGCGAAGTTATCGCGGCTCTTTGCGAAGCGGTTATAGCTGTGACGGCTATAGTGATCTTGGGCGTCAACATGTTCCGGCGGTAGTTCGGTAATGAAACGCGATGGTACGGTTGGCTGCCACTCAATGCCGCCTTTGGTGAAGAAGCGGCGGCGTTCGGCGTGGCTGATAAAGACCTGTTTGCGCGCGCGTGTGATGCCAACATAAGCAAGGCGGCGCTCTTCCTCTAAGCCCTCTTTACCCGATTCATCGAGTGAGCGTTGGTGCGGAAATACTCCTTCTTCCCAACCGGGTAAAAAGATGACATCAAATTCGAGCCCTTTGGCGGCGTGCAGGGTCATTAACGTGACCATCTCGCCATCGTTTCCGCGATTCGCTTCAGCGATATCGGTGACTAAACTCACATGTTCGAGGAAAGCCGTTAGGCTTTCAAAATCGCCCATCGCACGTACGAGTTCTCGTAGATTCTCCAAGCGGCCATTGGCTTCGGCGTTCTTTTCCTTCTCCCACATAGCGCGATAGCCGGATTCATCGAGGATCATATCGGTGATCTCGCCAATCGGCATGGTACCAAGCAGGGTGCGCCAACGCACAAGTTGTCCGAGTAAGTGAGCGATCGAATCCGCGACTTTTCCGCGCATTTGCTTCTCGTCAATCAGGCGTTTGGCGGCATCAACCATGTTGATATTCCACGCGCGCGCAGCGGAATGAATCTTCTCCATCGTCGCTTTACCCACGCCTCGTTTAGGCGTGTTGATGATGCGCTCAAATGCGAGATTATCGGAGGCGGTTTGGGTCACGCGTAAGTAGCCGGTAATGTCGCGAATCTCCACGCGCTCATAAAAGCGTTGTCCGCCAATCACTTGATACGGCAGGCCTAGCGTGAGCAAGCGTTCCTCAAATTGGCGAGTCTGGAAGCCGGCGCGCACCAAGATAGCCATCTCACTATAGGCGACATCATTGCGGCGTAGGTGTTCAATTTTCTCGCCCAGTTGGTAGGCTTCTTCTTCGCTATCGGCGGTTGTTTGGAGTTGTAGTTTGTCGCCATCTGGGCTTTCAGTCCAAAGCGTTTTTCCTAAGCGTGTGTCATTATGATTGATTAAATGCGACGCCGCGGCCAAAATTTGCGGCGTAGAGCGATAATTCTGTTCAAGACGAATAATGGCGGCTCCGGGGAAATCTTTCTCAAATTTTAGAATATTTCCTACTTCAGCGCCACGCCATCCATAGATAGATTGGTCATCATCTCCGACACAGCAAAGGTTCTTGTGACCTAGTGCTAGCAAGCGTAACCAGAGATATTGCGCGATGTTCGTGTCCTGATACTCATCGACCATAATATACTTAAAGCGCTGGCCATACTGTTGTAAAATATCGGGGTGTTTATTGAAGAGTGTGAGGCAATGAAGCAAGAGATCACCAAAATCCATGCAATTCATATTGAGCATGCGTTTCTGGTATTCTTCATAAATTTCAAATACCTGTTTGCCACCCGTTACCATTTTATCGGCATGGGAGACTTTTTCCGGTATTAGGCCCTTATCCTTCCAATTTTGAATATTCCACACAAATTGCTTTGGCGGGTTCTGTTTTGGGTCAATATTCTTCTCAATCAAGATCGTTTTGATCAGGCGAATTTGATCATCCGTATCCAAAATAATATAATCGCTACTAAAGCCGATCCTCTCCGCATGGCGACGCAGGATTTTTGCGCTGATCGAGTGAAAAGTGCCAAGCCATGGAAGTGGGCCACTGCTTTGCCCCTCGGCATTCGTCACCAGTGTTTCGGCGCGTTTTGCCATTTCACGAGCGGCTTTATTGGTAAAGGTGACGGAGAGGATTTCGCTCGGCCACGCTTTGCCGGTATTGAGCAAATGCGCGATACGTGCCGTCAGAACGCTCGTCTTGCCCGTACCTGCGCCGGAGAGTACCAAAACAGCACCTTCTGTCGTTGTGACCGCCTCTTGTTGGGGCGAATTAAGGCGATCTAGGTAAGTGGTAGTATTACCCACTTGATTTTCGTTTGATTTCAATGCAGTTTCCATCACGTTATGCGCGACTTTCTTGGTTTATTTTTGCGGGGCTTCGTTATGGGAGCTGCCGACCTTGTCCCCGGAGTTTCCGGCGGCACCATGGCTTTCATTTTAGGGATCTATGAGCGCTTCATGCAAGCACTGAAATCGCTAAATGGCGATGCATTCTATCATTTTATCACCGGTAAGTGGAAATTGGTCTGGGAAGAGGTGGATGTTAAAACCTTAGCGGGTATCGGGTGTGGAATTTTATTTGCTCTGTTTTTCTTTACGCGGATTATCGCCCTGCCAACATGGTTGGTTTATTACAAGCCGCAAGTGTATGGCTTCTTCTTTGGGATGGTCTTTGCGACCGTCGTTGTTTTCCTTACTCAGCAAAAGAGTGCTAAATTGCTGCGATTGCTGACTCTTGCAATTGGTACGGCGCTTGGCTTGTTGTTGACTTCGCTGGATCTCGCTGCTTTGCCTGACACAAAACCGTATATCTTCCTGAGTGGTATGGTCGCGATATCAGCTATGTTACTGCCTGGAATTTCGGGATCTTACATTTTGCTGATGTTGGGTAAGTATGAATTCATATTGAATGCGCTTGCGGCGCTGCACTGGCCCGTGTTGGGGATATTCCTGGCAGGTATTGTCGTGGGGATGTTGTTGTTTGTGCGCGTGCTAACGTGGTTACTTGCGAAATATCACGATACGATGCTGATGTTTATTACAGGGCTGATTGCAGGAACATTACCGCAGCTATGGCCCTTACCCTTTATGACGCAGTCTGACGCTGGATCTTTAGGTGTCGTGGCTTTGTGCATGTTAGGCGGTGTAGCCTTAATTTCTGCACTGCATTGGTTGCAGGTGCAGCTCTCAGACTAGTGATCTGCTTATTCTTCAGGGGGGTGTCTACTCGTGCTTCGATGGAGCCCCTTTGCGTTAACTGATGGCTCTGCGGCCTACTTGCATGCTCTTTATATAACTAAGAAGAAAGGGGTGGCGATAATAGGCTGAGTCGGGGGTAAGCGTGAGCGTACGACAGTCCATTAGGAGTCCGGCAGGGGTGAGGGGGGTAATCAAATAATTTTACGTAAAGTGCAAAAAAAACCCCGCCGTGAGGCAGGGCTTTCCTTTAATAAAAACTAAGCTTATGTATTGCCAGTCTCTAGTGCAGTACCAATCTTGGTGTATGTATTCTCTAGCTGGCCACTTACGAAGCTTAACGCCGCGATAATAGCAACAGATAGAAGTGCGGCGATTAGGCCATATTCAATAGCCGTTGCGCCTGATTCATCTTTAAAAAGTTCTTTGAGCATAGTCATAATAGTCTCCTTAACATTAGCTCTTCATTTTAGAGAGAAGCTGTGTTCTCTCTCACATACGCTGAATTTTTCAGCTACCTTAATATTAACATAAGTTAGCAAATCTACAAAGCGGTTTCTAAAAACAAGTTTTAGGTAAGTTTCTGTAAAGTCATATAAAATTTGAGATATTTTTCGCTAAAATATGAAACATTTATGACGGGCTAGTCAAAACTGATGCGTCTACACCACAGTTTTTCTAGAAAGCTTAGGGAGTGGTTCAAATCTGCGATGCTATTATAGGCGCAATGGGAGCGTTGTTGCCAGGAATGAGGGGTGTTTTGTTGGTAGATGCAATATTTGAGTGTTATTTCGAGTAAGTGGTTGCGCCGTAGGTGTGCGGTGGCGTCTTTCCATTCGTCTTCACGCTCTCGTTTCCAGCTCTCATCGTCTTGTTTGTGGAGAATCCCTTTTTCGCGTGCGGCATCCAAAGATTGGGGGGTGGTGGAGCCATATCGTAAGGTGTAAAGCCAGCGAAAATGTAAGCCACACCAATGCTGTTTGCTAGAGATGAGTTCGTGCTCACGTAGCCAATCGAGCGGTTCTGTTGTCAGGTTGAGTCGACGTTTTTTGCGTAGCTCTGCGGTACCTTTATCGACGTCTTCGCGCTTCTGTTTGGGGCGACCTCTGCGGCTTGAAAATCCCATCAGACTAATTCCTTCTCGTTTTTCTTATCAGGACTATTCTGCTTTGAAGGGTTGCAAGAGGCGCGCCACTGGCAATCACGTTTGAGGGCTTCAATCGACTGCTCGCGAATGTATGTCGGATCAAATCCTGCATAGTCGCAGACCATTCTATAGTCGTTGCTATTGCTTGTTAGCCAACAAAGGGATTGAGATTTTTCATATTTCAGCTCCATCTTTTTTGATTTGCTCGAGGCATCCATAAGCGCTTGCGTGATGACGGCGCGCCACAATGCTTGCTCTCCTCGAATGCCCATTATTGGAATCTCCGCTCCATAATACCTCATGATTTTCATCCTCCCAGTATGATAAATCTTATTATAATATAAGATATATCCATATTAATTTCAGGTGGAAGTATCAAAATGAACCAAGAAGAAAAAAAAGCGGCAGGCACCTTGCTTGCACGTATGGCTAATATATTGGATGTCGCTGAGGAAGTGGCTGAAAAAATTCTGACTGAAGTCACCGGAGCAACTGACATAAGTCAAATAAAAACAAGTACATTGCTAGGAGACTTAATCAAATTGATCCAATTGCTTGAGAAGCAATATACTTTTTTGCGAACCATTGAAAAAGAGCAGGAGGCGACCAAAGAGATACCGCAACCGAATGAACAAATAATTAGGAATTATCTAAATAAAAAACATGGTAGGGAAACCCGCGCCGAGAAAAAGCTACGTAAAGGCAAGCAGAAACATGTTTAAAATGGGCGAGGCTCTCCTGCAGCATCAACTGCTCGCGTTGGAAGCGCAGGCCATGCAAAGCAGCTTTTTGGCCTTTCTGCATAATGCGTTTATGTCGTTGAATGGTGGCGCAACTTACCATGAGAACTGGCATATTGAAGTGCTTGCAACCTATTTACAGGCAGTTGAATCCGGCGCCATTCGCCGGCTTATCATTAATATGCCGCCGCGTTATTTAAAGTCGCTTACCGTATCGGTCGCTTGGCCAGCTTGGCTGTTAGGGCAAGATCCTGCGAGGCGGGTGATCGTCGCATCCTATGCGGAAAGATTGAGCCTGAAGCACTCGCTCGATTGCCGTCATCTGCTGGGTGAGGCATGGTTCAAGCGTGCGTACCCGCAGCTGGAAATCTTCACAGGGCAGAATGAAAAACATAAGTTTGTGACGACGCACCATGGCTTTCGCTTGGCGGCTTCGGTCGGCGGCGCACTCACGGGCGAGGGCGGTAATATCTTGATTATCGATGACCCCATCAACCCGCTTAATGCCGAATCTAAAGTCGCGCGTGATAAGGTCAACCGCTGGTTTGAGCATACGTTTTCCTCCCGTTTAAATGATAAAAGACACGGCGCAATCGTGCTGGTCATGCAGCGTGTACATGAAGAGGATTTGACGGGTTACTTACGAAAGAAAGGCGGATGGGAGGTGTTGGAGCTTCCCGCACTCGCGCCGCAAACCCAGTTTTACAATCACCATCTGCGCCGTGAAGGCGAGGTCTTGCATCCTGCGCGTGAGGATTTAATGCAGCTTGAAAAGGTCAAATATGAGATGGGAAGTCAAAGCTTTTCGGCACAATATCAGCAGCGCCCACGGCCACGCGATGGTTCGATGATCCGTCGCAGTTGGCTGCTCTATGATGATGTCCCGCCGACGGGAGGCCAGATCGTGCAAAGCTGGGATACCGCCATTAAAGCTGGGCAAAACAATGATCCGTCTGTCTGTATCACCGCGCAATTGGTGCAGGGCGAATGTCATATTCTGGAGGTGCTATGTGAGCGGTTGGAATATCATCATTTGCGTGCTGCGCTGTTGGCGCGAGCGGAGAAATGGCAACCGGATGCGATCTTGATTGAGGATAAGGCCTCTGGCCAATCGCTGCTGCAAGATCTGCGCGCCGATACTAATCTGCCGTTGGTTCCGATTATGCCCAAGCAAGATAAGCTCACCCGCTTTGCCGCCGTCACGCCAATGATCGAATCTGGCCGAATGATATTACCCACCCAAGCCCTGTGGCTGGCCGATTTTGAGCATGAACTCCTAAGCTTCCCCGCATCCGCCCACGATGATCAAGTCGATGCCCTAAGCCAGCTACTCAGCTGGTGGAAGCGGCGGGAGAATAAAGGAAAAATGGGTGTGAGAAGGGTGTAGAAACGACAAAACCGCTAAAACTCTTCCCATTGGAAGCAGTTCTAGCGGTTTGTTTTTTACGATATCACTCTTATCTTTTCTACTGGTTTTACCAGTCGAGGGTGTTGGAAGGCATTATTAACAACCTGTTCCATCCATTTGCATCACAGTCGATAACTGTGCAGGTTGGGGTGTTGAACACGTAGTATTTTTTGCCTTGTAGTTGGTGGCTGCTATATGGCTACCGTCCGGGATTTCGACTCCATTGGGTAGAAGTTGATTTCCATTCAAGAAGCTAAAATAAGCAACTACCCAATTACTTGGGTTACCTGCTGGTCGAGGGAATAGCGTGCTTCCACCTACTAAGATCACTTCTTTTTTGTGATCTAAAAGCACGTCCTTGTACTTTTTTGAGGTTTCGTCGCCAAATTTTTCGATGACTAAAACTTTTCCAAAAGGCTGAAAATTATAGCCTGTATCAGTAAGTTGCTCTTGGATGGTCCTTAGGTCAATTATGTCTAGAGCTTGATAATCCAGTACTAGCTCTTGGGCCTGTATTGTAAGGGATACGAAAAGGAACAATGTTAAGATTAATGGTACTTTTTTCATAATGAATTAATTTTACTGAAGTTTTAAAATGTTTTTTAAAATGAAATTTAAGAAATTAAATAAACGTTTCTTCGTACGCATAAGGTAAGAAAATTCGATAGAGTGATATCGTAGGTCATCAGAATGATGAGTAATATGTATGCAAAAGTGAGCAAAGAAACTGAGGTATCATAAGGCACAGGCTTGCCTTTGTTTGTGACAATTGTGTGAAATCTAGGTTTTTCTGCGAATTAGCCTAAAAACGAGCTGTTAGGTCGATTGATTTCATTCTCAATACGCACAATTTGGGGATAGCTAACCGGTTTGCCCATTTCATCCAATAGGCCCTGGACGTGGTCTGCAGTCACTTCTCCCTGTTCTACAGCCACGGCTTCCGCATTGAGGTATACGGCTCTTCAGGGTCACAAGTTTTAAGCAACGCTTGGCCAATCATCTGCTTTTTAGTGAAATCACCCTCTACTGGGGGGGATTGTATGTTTCGCTTTTCTGACGTGTGACGGCTGCATTGATATAATCTGCGATATATTTGGCTGCTTTAACATTGGGATTTCCTGTCGACATCGATGCGCTCTTTCACTGGTTCTAAGCCGTTAGAGTAAAGGATAGGGGTTAAATAAGTGTTATGAATTCAAATAATCTAAAAAAAGCCACTTCCGAGAATTTATTTTTAGGTTATTTCTTGGGGCTGACACCTAATAATATTCTTTGAGCAACTTTTTCAGGTCTGCCAGTAAGTCACTTGGTGTGCCCATATTAAACCTCCACTCACATTCTTTCAAGAACAGATTAAAATGCTCT